>NZ_BBSK01000021.1:0-25791 GCF_001319805.1 Burkholderia sp. E168m22 | reverse complement strand
CGCGCTGGAGCGCGCGGGCTGGACGCCAGGCGACCTGGACCTGATGGAGATCAACGAGGCGTTCGCGGCGCAGGCGCTGGCGGTGCACAAGCAGATGGGCTGGGACACGTCGAAGGTGAACGTGAACGGCGGGGCGATCGCGATCGGCCACCCGATCGGCGCGTCGGGCTGCCGGATTCTGGTGACGCTGCTGCACGAGATGGCCAAGCGCGACGCGAAGCGCGGGCTGGCGTCGCTGTGCATCGGCGGCGGGATGGGCGTCGCGCTCGCGGTCGAGCGTCCGTAACCGGCCGTCCGTAACCGGCCGTTCGCCATCGGCGAACCGAATCCGTGCGTCGGCCGATTGCGGCTTCGGCCGGCGTCACGTGAAGTCAGAGGGGGCTCCGGCAGCTCTCGAAACCAAAAAATGGAGTGAGATTTATGTCTCAGCGAATTGCGTACGTAACGGGCGGGATGGGCGGCATCGGCACCAGCATCTGCCAGCGCCTGTCGAAAGACGGCTTCAAGGTGGTTGCAGGTTGTGGCCCGAACTCGCCGCGCCGGGTGAAATGGCTCGAGGACCAGAAGGCGCTCGGGTACGACTTCATCGCGTCGGAAGGCAACGTCGGCGACTGGGACTCGACCAAGGAAGCGTTCGACAAGGTCAAGGCCGAAGTCGGCGAGATCGACGTGCTGGTCAACAACGCGGGCATCACGCGCGACGTCGTGTTCCGCAAGATGACGCATGAAGACTGGACCGCCGTGATCGACACCAACCTGACGAGCCTGTTCAACGTCACGAAGCAGGTGATCGACGGGATGGTCGAACGTGGCTGGGGCCGCATCATCAACATTTCGTCGGTGAACGGCCAGAAGGGGCAATTCGGCCAGACGAACTACTCGACCGCGAAGGCCGGTATTCACGGCTTCACGATGTCGCTCGCGCAGGAAGTCGCGACGAAGGGCGTGACGGTCAACACCGTGTCGCCGGGCTACATCGGTACCGACATGGTGAAGGCAATCCGCCCCGACGTGCTCGAGAAGATCGTCGCGACGATCCCGGTGCGGCGTCTCGGCGGTCCCGAGGAAATCGGCTCGATCGTCGCGTGGCTCGCGTCGAACGATTCCGGCTTCGCGACGGGCGCCGACTTCTCGCTGAACGGCGGCCTGCACATGGGCTGAGCGTCCGGGCTGCGCCGGCCGGGTGGCCGCGCAGCCGGGCGTTTTCCGAAGGCCCCCGCCTCCCGGATTCGGGCGGCGGGGATTCGTCACTTGCGCTACGCTGCACTCAAAGGCGTTACATGACTACTACAAAGAAGACGGCCGAACGGCTCATCAAGAAGTACCCGAACCGCCGGCTCTACGATACAGAGACAAGCACGTACATTACGCTGACCGACGTGAAGCAGCTCGTGCTGGAGCAGGAGGATTTCAAGGTCGTCGATGCGAAATCCAATGAAGACCTGACGCGCAGCATTCTCCTGCAGATCATCCTCGAAGAGGAAAGCGGTGGCGTGCCGATGTTCTCGTCGTCGATGCTGTCGCAGATCATCCGTTTCTACGGTCATGCGATGCAGGGCATGATGGGCACGTACCTAGAAAAGAACATCCAGGCGTTCATCGACATCCAGAACAAGCTCGCGGATCAATCGAAGAACCTCTACGAAGGTAACGCGATGAATCCGGAGGTCTGGTCGCAGTTCATGAACATGCAGGCGCCGATGATGCAAGGGATGATGACGAGCTACATCGAGCAGTCGAAGAACATGTTCGTGCAGATGCAGGAGCAGATGCAGAACCAGGCGAAGTCGATGTTCAGCACGTTCCCGTTCAAGCAGCCGGGCGCGCCGGAGCCCGAAAAGAAGTAACGGTTTCGCGGCAGGCCGGCTGTGGCGGCGCGAGCCGTCGGGCGTCGGCGCCGCGAAGCGGGGCGGTCGGTCGCCGTCGTGCATTCGGGCACGACGATGCGCGGTTGCCGCCTGCCGGAAGAAATCGCCGACGGTCGTCCAGGATCGTCGGCACCGAATGCCCGTGCCCGGTATGCGCGGGCATCGTCGTTCTCCAGTCGATCGAGATCCAGTCCATACGAATGAACGCCGCGACGCGCCGAGCCTGATGGGGCGCGTTCGTGTCCGCGCGGACGCTCGCCTGTCGTACCATAAGCGGCGCTGCACGGAAGCCGCTTTTGGCGAACGCGATAGCGGTTCCCACGTAGGGCGAGAGGTGCGATGCCGCATCGATGCGCAGCGGCCGAGAAAAACAAACCGACTGAGAGAAAGCATGCGAGGGATTCGAACGGCATCGACCGGCAGGCTGGCCGGTCTTGCTGCGATGTTCATGATGGGTGTCGGCGTGGCTTTGCCGAGCTTTGCAATGGATTGCGCGAAAGCCGTCCAGCCGATCGAGAAGCGCATTTGCGCGAACCCCGCGCTGCGCGCGGCCGATGCGCGGTTGAATGCAGCCTATGCGGGCGCGCTGAAGGCCGCGCCGGACGCCGCCATCCGCGGCATGCTGGTGCGTAGCCAGCGCCGCTGGCTCGACGCGCGCAACAAGCGCCTCGATACCGATTACGAAGGCCATCGGCTGGCCGTCGACGAAGTGCGCAAGGCCTTCGATCGGCGTGCCGCCGTGCTGGCCGACCGATCGGGCGAAGGGCTGATCGCGCGAGCACTGGCTGAACGGCAGTGGCTCGCGAAATACAGCGGCGGCCCGCTGGCCGGCTTCGATGCAAACTGCGATTTCATCCCCGACGATGCGAGTGGCGCGCATGTTTCCTATGCGTGTTTCGGCGCGATTCACGTGCAGCATCATGCGCGGGTGTGCAGCCAGAGCGAGGACTGGGCGACCGGCGCGGTCTACCAGTATCGTCTGGTGAGCGCGGCCGATGGCGGGAAGGTGCATCCGGTGGCGTTCTGCGAAGCGCAAGGCGCGCATGCATGCGACAGCGGCAGCGCGCAGGCGGGATGGGTGCGTGCCGCGACGCCCGGCGGCGAGAGCCGTACACCCGCGCCGGTGACGGGCCTGCCGCAGCTCGATGCCGAATTGTGGCCGCTCGGCGATGGCGGCGATGCGGCGTGGTTCGACCGGTGTCTGACGGCGCCGGTGTTTCCGGATGCGTATTGACGCGCAGCGTTCGGTGTTCGAGCAAGACCCGCCATGACGGACGGGTCTTTTCATTGCGTCGGCGGGGATTGCGCACGCGGCTTGTGGCAATCGCGACGCGCTGAGTCGCGACTCAGTGCGCTGGGCCGAAGTCCTGAGTGTCGTCCGACGGCGGCAGGTCGAGCACGAGCTTGACGGCGCTGTAGTTGGCCTTGAGCGAGAACACGCGGCCGATCACGAGAAACGTCTGCCGGGAGTTTTCGAGTTCGACGAAGTCGCCCGGTTGCGGGACGTGCGCGCCCTGATCGTAGGAAAAGCTGGTGCTGGTCTGTTCGCCGATCGCTTCGGCGGCGTGTTCGGTGAATTCGATCGTGAGGTGGGTAGTCATGTGAGCCCCGTTGGGTCGATTGAAGAGAACGGATGGGGCGATTTTCGCATAGCGGCTTCGCGAATCCGTGCGGATTCTTGTGCAATACGTTTGACTGACCGCGCGATGCATATGTGCATCCGTCCGGCAAGTGGATGTTCGGTCCCGACGCGCACCTGACGTAGCCATCGTCGGCCGGTATGCGGCCATCGCTCCGGGGATGGTGTGGGTGGACGCGCTTCGTGTCATTTCTCGAATCGGGATTTTTGTCCCGCCGTCGCCAGGTATTTCCCTTTTTTTCTCATTTGCTTCATGAAGAAGGTGGCGCGGTTCCCTGGCGTTGCTGGTTTCATGCTGCGCATAGCAATTCACTTGCGCGCGTGTACGTATGCTTTGGGCCAAGGAGCGATCGCTTGACGACCAGGATGCGCAACCACTGCAAGGATGTATATGTTTGATGGCAAATTCGTAAATCACTGCGGGAGCGCGAGGAATAAAGTCATCGTAATGTGGTGTGCGCTTATAAATTGTATCGATTAAAATAATAATCAAATTCAAGCATAATTGACGAAGATGCAATAAACTTTGTTGGAATGGGGGTGCGACAAATTTGCGATTGCTTATTTGTATGTTTTAAATATACTGGATTTGTCTCTTAGACCTAGAGAGGGGTTGAAAATGACAAATCCGATTAATGCACTTACGACTCAAGCGGGAAGTACTCCGGGGCCGCAATACCAGCCGCCTTGGGATTTCCTTACTGTTGACACAAACACCGGCGTGGGCGGTCAGTATATCTATATTGGTTATCAATGCGGTAATGGTAATCCGGTCACGTCGCTGAATTTCGTTGCGTATGACCAGGCTCAATCCAATCCGCCGTCGGGTTGGAGCTGGAGTCCGCAAGATCTGAAGGCGGGGGCGGGCGGGAAATACATCTACATGACATGGAAGAACGGGGAGGCGGGCAAGAAGCCTATCACCGCAATCATGCTGCTCGTGATCGATAGCTCTTCTCCGCCGGCGATCGAAGGTTATACCGCAATCCATCAGGACTTGAATCAAGGTGCGGGTGGTCCTTATATTTGGCCGTATTACAGTACGATCGTGCCAATTCAATTGAAAAATGAATCGGTGATCCGCAAGGAGTAAGCAATTGGTTTTTATTGTGCGGCAGGCTTACGCTTGCCGCTTTCACTGGGGGTGTCAGGATTTCCGTGTTCAAGGCGGGTTGAGTAACTACACGGAAGGTCGAACGAATCGATCTGCGTAAAGGATAGCGAACTGGTTCATGGCCGTCTTCCAGTCATGAGCGGCACTGCCCCAATTCGCCGTGATGTTGCGCAGGGCCAGCCAGATGAGTTTGGTGGCGGCCTCGTCGGTCGGGAAGTGGCCACGGGTCTTGATGATCTTGCGCAGCTGAGAGTTGATATTTTCAATCGCGTTCGTCGTGTAGATGATCTTGCGCACGCCCGGAGGAAACGCGAAGAACGGGATGACGCGGTCCCAGGCGCTGCGCCATGCGCCACTGACGGTCGGGAATTTCTGGCCCCAGGGACCCGCTGCAAATGCATCAAGTTCAGCCTGAGCGGCTTCTGCACTGGGAGCTGCGTAGATCGGTTTGATCGCCGCAGCCAACCCGCGGCGGTCTTTCCAACTGGCGTAATCGAGGCTATTGCGGATCAGGTGGACGATGCAGGTTTGCAGCGTCGTCGCCGGAAATACTGCCGCCAGGGCCTCGGGCATGCCCTTCAGACCGTCGGTTACGGCGATCAGGATGTCGTGAACGCCGCGCGTCTTCAGATCGTTGAACACCCTCATCCAGAACTTGGCGCCCTCGGTGTTCTCGATCCACAGACCCAGGATCTCCCGGGTGCCGTCGGGCAGCACGCCCAGCGCCAGATATACCGCCTTGTTGCGCACGACGGCGTCTTCGCGAATCTTGACCCGCAGCGCGTCGAAGAACACCACTGGATACATCGGCTCAAGCGGTCGGGCCTGCCAGGCCGTCACCTCGGCCATGACTTCATCGGTCACGGAACTGATGAAGTCCGGCGAAACCTCGGTGCCGTATTGCTCGAGCAGGAAACCTTGAATCTCGCGCACGGTCATGCCCCGGGCATACATGGCAACGATCTTGTCGTCGAAGCCAGTAAAGCGTCGTTCGTGCTTGGGAATCAGGATGGGTTCGAAGCTGCCGTCGCGGTCGCGAGGCACCTCGATGCGAATCGGACCGTCTTCGGTCAGGACCGTCTTGGCACCTTTGCCGTTGCGCTGATTCGTGGCGTGGGTCGGCTTGGCTGCACCGGCAGGGTAGCCGAGATGATGGTTCATCTCGCCGCCCAACGCCCGTTCGATCAGCGCCTTCTTGAGTGCCAGTGTCGCGGCATTGATGGCTTCAGCGGTCATCGGACCGTTGCCGAACTGCTCAAGCAGCTCGGCCGGAATCGCCGGCAGAGCCGCCGGCTGGGCTTTCGGTTTGCGAGGCATACACTCTCCTTGAGAGCATGTTATGCCTTAAACACGAAATTCCTGACAGGCCCCTTTCACTCGCTTGCGCTCCAGGTCCGACGCCTCACGCGCACGGGTCATCACCAGGAAGCTGTATAGCGAGATCCGTCTGAGGGTAGGCCGACAACCCTTCGTCCCCGAGTGATAGGGACGCATCAATCTCCATCTCGTTGCCGGCATCCTGGCGAACAGCGTGCTCAAGTTGCCGATCATCGCCACTGCCAACCGCTCGTTTTGGGTCGCAGGACCCTAAATCGCTGTAAACTCACGCTTTTGCTGCCACGCCCCCACACTCCAGATGTCCCAATCCCCCAAAGTAGGGTTCGTATCCCTCGGCTGCCCCAAAGCGCTCGTCGATTCCGAACAGATCATCACGCAACTGCGCGCCGAAGGTTATGAAATCTCCGGCAGCTACGACGGCGCCGACCTCGTCGTCGTGAACACCTGCGGCTTCATCGACGAAGCCGTGCAGGAAAGCCTCGACGCGATCGGCGAAGCGCTGACCGAGAACGGCAAGGTCATCGTCACCGGCTGCCTCGGCGCGAAGTCGAGCGCGAGCGGCTCGAACCTGATCGAGGAAGTCCACCCGAAGGTGCTCGCGGTCACCGGCCCGCACGCGGTGGGCGAAGTGATGCAGGCCGTGCATTCGCACCTGCCGAAGCCGCACGATCCGTTCGTCGACCTCGTGCCCGCGGCCGGCATCAAGCTCACGCCGCGTCACTACGCATACCTGAAGATCTCCGAAGGCTGCAATCACCGCTGCACGTTCTGCATCATCCCGTCGATGCGCGGCGATCTGGTGTCGCGTCCGGTCGCCGAAGTGATGCTGGAAGCCGAGAACCTGTTCAAGTCGGGCGTGAAGGAACTGCTCGTGATCTCGCAGGACACGAGCGCATACGGTGTCGACGTGAAGTACCGCACGGGCTTCTGGAATGGCAAGCCGATCAAGACGCGCATGACCGACCTGGTCGCCGCGCTCGGCGAACTCGCCGCGCAGTACGGTGCGTGGGTGCGCCTGCACTACGTATATCCGTATCCGAGCGTCGACGAAGTGATTCCGCTGATGGCCGAAGGTGCGTTCAAGGGCCACGTGCTGCCGTATCTCGACGTGCCGTTCCAGCATGCTCATCCGGAAGTGCTGAAGCGCATGAAGCGTCCGGCGAACGCCGAGAAGGTGCTCGAGCGTGTGCAGAAGTGGCGCGAGATCTGCCCGGACCTGACGATCCGCAGCACGTTCATCGCGGGCTTCCCCGGCGAGACGGAAGAACAGTTCGAAACGCTGCTCGACTTCATCCGCGAAGCGGAACTCGATCGCGTCGGCTGTTTCGCGTATTCGCCGGTCGAAGGCGCGACCGCGAACGACCTGGACGGCGCGCTGCCGGACGAGGTTCGCGAGGAGCGTCGCGCGCGCTTCATGGAAGTGGCCGAGGAAGTGTCGGCGAACCGCATGCAGCGCAAGGTCGGCAAGACGCTCAAGGTGCTGATCGACGAAGTCAGCGCGGAAGGCGGCATCGGCCGTACGGCCGCCGATGCGCCGGAGATCGACGGCGTCGTCTACGTCGAGCCGGCGGCGAAGGCATCGAAGCGCTACAAGGTCGGCGATTTCGTCTCCGTGAAGATCACGGGCGCCGACGGCCACGATCTGTGGGGCGAGGTGTAAGCGATGGCCGCTGCATTCCCGGAGATCCTCGCGCTCGGCGAGGCGATGATCGAATTCAACCAGTCGCAGCCGGGGCATCCTGAATTCCTGCAGGGCTTCGGCGGCGACACGTCGAACTTCTGCATCGCGGCGGCGCGCCAGGGCGCGTCGACGGGCTTCGTGTCGGCGATCGGCGACGATCCGTTCGGCCGGCTGCTCGCCGACATGTGGGCGTCGGAGCGCGTCGATACGACGTACGTGCGGATCGACCGCTCGGCGCCGACCGGCGTGTATTTCGTCACGCATGGCGCCGACGGCCACCAGTTCGACTATCTGCGCGCGGGGTCGGCCGCGAGCCGCTATGCGACGGGCGATTTGCCGCTCGACGCGCTGGCGGCCGCGAAAGCCGTGCACCTGTCGGGCATCAGTCTTGCGATCAGCACGGCAGCGTGCGACGCGGCATTCGCGGCGATCGACCATGCGCGTCGCCACGGCGCGAAAGTCAGCTTCGACACGAACCTGCGCCTGAAGCTGTGGCCGCTGGCGCGTGCCCGCGCGGTGATGCGCGAGGCGCTGCGCCAGACCGACATCTGCCTGCCGAGCTGGGACGACGTCACGGCGCTCACGGGCGCGAACGATCGCGATGCGATCGTCGACGCGATGCTCGAACACGGGCCGCAGGTCGTCGCGCTGAAGCTCGGCAAGGAAGGCGCGTATGTCGCGACGCCGAACGAGCGGCGCGTCGTGCCGGGCTTCGCGGTCGAGGCCGTCGACGCGACCGGCGCGGGCGACTGCTTCGGCGGCGCGTTCATCGCGCGGATCGTCGCGGGCGACGATCCGTTCGCGGCCGCGCGTTATGCGAACGCGGCGGCGGCGCTGTCGACGACCGGTTACGGCGCGGTCGCGCCGATTCCGCACCGCGAGGCGGTGGAACGCCTGATGCAGGGCTGACGCGACACACGCAAGCCGGCGCCTTCGCCGCGCAGGCTTGCGCGGTCACGCAAGAACCGGGTCTCGACCCGGCACGGTCCGCGATTGCCGGGCGAATCTGAAGCAAGGAGCAACACAAGGTGGGTCGATATTCGGAATGGCAACGGGCGCTCGTCGTCGCCGGTGCGCTGGTGGCGGGCATCGCGATGCCGGGGTTGGGCGCCGCGCAGGCGGTCGTGCCGGGCGTGCAGCAGGATGAACCGGCGCCGGCGCGGCCGCTGAAGCCGAATCCCGAGTTCGCCCGCCTGCCGCGCTACGAAGGCACGCTTGGCGACCGGCCGATCGTCGTGCATCTCGGCCCGAAGACGGACGAGGAAGGCGTGCACGGCGAATACCAGTTCGCCGATACGGGCGAGGTCGTGCTGCTCGCGGGCGACCGCGACGGCGATACGCTCGAAATCGAGGAGTCGAACGACGGCACGAACATCACCGGCGTATGGATCGGCCGCTTCGACGCGACGGGCGACCTGAAGGCCGACCGGATGAACTCGGACGAATCGGACCCGCAGCCGGTCGTGCTGCACCTGGCGCCTGGCAAGCGCGCGGCGCTGCAAGTGCGCGACGGCCGCGTGCGCGAAATCGAGACGGTGGGCGTCGTCGTCAACCTGCATCCCGACGACTGAGCGCGTGCTGGCTCGGTGTGGGCGGCGCGCATTGTACCGGGCCAACCGCGCCGATTTTGGCTACTCTAACGACATATTCCGCAACCGAACGGCCTCGTGCCCGGCCTCCAAGTCATGACTGCATCCACTTCCAAGCGCGCGCTGCAAACCCGCATCGTTCAACCCGACGACGTCATTCCGGAAGGCTTCCGCTCGTTCGTGCCGCCGGTCGCGCGCGCGTCGACGGTCGTGTTTCCCGATCTCGCGACGATGCGCGCGCTGGTCTGGCACGACGACAACCAGTGGCGCTACGGGCTGCATGCGACGCCGACGTCGCTCGCGCTCGCGCAGCGGCTCGCCGAGATCGAGGGCGGCACGCACGCGCTGCTGCAGCCGTCGGGTCTCGCGGCGATCATGAACGTCTACTTCGGGATCGTGAAAGCGGGCGACGACGTGCTGGTTCCGCATAACGTATACGGCCCGAACGCCGATTTCGGCAATTGGCTCGCGAACGATTTCGGCATTACCGTGCGTTTTTACGATCCATTGATCGGCGCCGGCATCGCCGAGCTGATCCAGCCGAACACGCGGCTGATCTGGCTCGAGGCGCCGGGCTCGGTGACGATGGAAGTGCCCGACGTGCACGCGATCACGGCGGCCGCGAAGGCGCGCGGCATCGTCACCGCGATCGACAACACCTTTTCGGCGGGGCTCGCGTTCAAGCCGTTCGAGCACGGCGTCGACATTTCGGTGCAGGCGCTGACCAAGTATCAGTCGGGCGGCAGCGACGTGCTGATGGGCGCGACGATCACCGCGAACGCGGAACTGCACGCGAAGCTGAAGCTCGCGCGGATGCGCTGCGGGATCGGCGTGTCGGTCGACGATTGCTCGCTCGTGCTGCGCAGCCTGCCGAGCATGCAGGTGCGCTTCGATGCGCACAGCAAGAGCGCGCTGGCACTTGCGCAATGGCTGAAGGCGCGGCCGGAGATCGCCGCGGTGCTGCATCCGCAGATCGCCGACTGCCCGGGGCACGCGTCGTTCATGCGCGATTTCAAGGGGGCGGGCGGGCTGTTCTCGGTGGTGTTCGACGAACGCTACAGCGCGGAGCAGGTCGACCGTTTCGTCGAGTCGCTCGAGCTGTTCGCGATCGGCTGGAGCTGGGGCGGCGCGTGCAGCCTCGCGATGCCTTACGACGTCGCGTCGATGCGTCCGGACTGGCCGCATCGCGGCACGCTGGTGCGTTTCTACGTGGGTCTGGAAGACGAAGCCGACCTGCGCGCGGACATCGAGCGCGCGATGCGGGCCGCACTCGGCTGATCGCGGGCCGGCAACGTCCGGCACAAAAGCGAAACGCCGGCGCGATGCGATATCGCGCCGGCGTTTTTCATTGAGGGTGCCGCGGAATCAGAACAGTCGCAGCAGCCCGTCGAGGCCGACATGGTCGAATGCGACGGTGGCCGCATCGCGCACGACGGGCTTCGCGTGGAACGCGACCGACAGCCCGGCTTCGGCCATCATCTTCAGGTCGTTCGAGCCGTCGCCCATCGCGATCGCACGGCGCGGCTCGAGGCCGAGCGACGCGCAGGTCTCGCGCAGCAGGCGCGCCTTCACGTCGGCGTTGACGATCTCGCCGAGCACCTTGCCGGTGAGCTTGCCGTCGACGATCTCGAGCGTGTTCGCATGCGCGTAGTCGAGGCCGAGGCGGGCTTTCAGCCGCTCGGTGAAGAACGTGAAGCCGCCCGACACGAGCAGGGTCTTCATGCCGGCAGCCTTCACGCCCGCCAGCATCGTCTCGGCGCCCGGCGACAGTTGCAGCCGTTCTTCGTACACGCGCTCGAGCGCGTGCGCGTCGAGCCCGGCCAGCAGCGCGACGCGGCGCGTCAGGCTTTCGTTGAAATCGCGGATCTCGCCGCGCATCGACGCTTCGGTGATCTCCGCGACCTGCGTTTTCAATCCGCAGAAATCGGCGATCTCGTCGATGCACTCGATCGTGATCAGCGTCGAATCCATGTCCATCACCGCGAGCCCGAAATCGCCGAGCGTGAGGCCGGCCTCGACGAAGCCGAAATCGAGCGCATGCGTGCCGCAGTATGCGTCGATGTCGAGGCGCTGCGCCGGGCTCGCGTTTTCGATCCGCAGCGCGTGATCGTCGGTCTGCACGACGCGGGTGCCGCGCGACAGCGCGAGCAGCGGTTTGTGATGGGCGTCCGACAGCGGCGCAAGACTCTGGATGACGAGATTGTGGGTCATGACGAGTGGTTGGGAGGCGAATGAATGACGTGCTCGGCCCGCGGGCGGCCGCCTGCGAACGCGGGCCCCGTGCGGCTGCGGGCCGTTGCGTCGCGAACGCGCCATTGTAGCCGGTTGGCCGCGCAGGGCGCCGGCGCCGGCGCGAAACCGGGCGCGCGGCGGTAGTGATCAGCCGCTTGCACGATCCCAGTACGGCGGATCGCCGAAGTGCTCGGCCAGGAACGCGATGAACGCGAGCGTTTTCAGCGGTACGTGCGCGCGGCTCGGATAGACGGCCCAGATCGCGACGTCGTCCGCGAACGGATAGTCGTCGAGCACACTGACGAGCGCGCCGCTCGCGAGCAACGGGCCGACGTCCCAGGTCGACTTGATCGCGATCCCGAAGCCGTCGACGAGCGCTTCGCGGATCGCCTCGCCGTTGCTCGCGACGAGCCGGCCGCCGACCCGCACCGTGAGCGGGCCCTGCGGCGTCGCGAACGACCAGTCGCGCTGGTCGCCGAGGATCACGCATTCGTGCTGCGTCAAGTCGGCCGGATGGCGCGGCGTGCCGCGTTCGGCGAGATAGGCGGGCGAGCAGCACAGCACGCGGCGGTTGGTGGCGAGCTTGCGGGCGACGAGCGTCGAATCCTTCAGCGCGCCGAGCCGGATCGCGACGTCGTAGCCGTCGTCGACCAGATCGACGATCTCGTCGGACAGCCGCAGATCGAGCGACACGGACGGGTAGCGGCGCAGGAACGCCGGAATCACCGGCGCGACGTGCTGGCGGCCGAACGACGACGACATCGACACCTTCAGCCGCCCGTACGGCTCGCTGCGGCCGCGGCCGACCGACGCGCGCGCGGCGTCGGCGGCCGCCAGCAGCGCGTCGGCGCGCGCCATGAAGACTTCGCCGTCCTGCGTGAGGCTGATGCGGCGCGTGGTGCGGTGCAGCAGCCGCGCGCCGAGCTGCCGTTCGAGCTGGGCGATGCGCGCGCTCGCGACCGCGGCCGACACGCCGAATTCGCGCCCGGCCGCGGTGACGTTCGCGAGCAGCGCCGCGCGAACGAACAGCGCGACGTCGAGCAGGTCGAGCGGCTTGTCGGGCGCGGGGATCGGATCAGCCGCTGGATCGGACGTCATTATTCTGAAATTCCTGAAAATGTTTCAGGAAATATAGCGGTTTTCTCGAAGGATCGGGTTGCCTACGATGGCACGCATGGAGGTTGCGCCGCAGCCTGCCGGATTTCCCTGAAAGGAGTATCGAGATGAAAGCCGTTGGATTGACCCGTTATCTGCCGATCGACGACCCGCAAGCGTTGCTCGACGTCGAACTGCCGCAGCCCGTGCCGGGCCCGCACGATCTGCTCGTGAAGGTCGAGGCGATTTCCGTGAACCCGGTCGACACCAAGGTGCGTGCGCCGAAGCCGCAGGTCGAGGAGACGCCGCGCGTGCTCGGCTGGGATGCGGCCGGCACGGTCGTCGCGGTCGGCGCCGACGTCACGCTGTTCCGGCCCGGCGACGAAGTGTTCTACGCGGGCAGCATCACGCGGCCCGGCGCGAACAGCGAATTCCACGCGGTCGACGAGCGGATCGCCGCGTTGAAGCCGCGCACGCTCGACTTCGCGGCCGCCGCCGCGCTGCCGCTCACCGCGCTGACCGCGTGGGAAGCGCTGTTCGACCGGTTGCGCGTGTCGCCGCAGGGTGCCGACGCCGGCAAGTCGGTGCTGATCATCGGCGGCGCGGGCGGCGTGGGCTCGATCGCGATCCAGCTCGCGAAGACGCTCGGCAAGCTGCACGTGATCGCGACCGCGTCGCGGCCGGCGTCGGCCGAATGGGTGCGCGCGCTCGGCGCGGATGCGGTGGTCGACCATTTCGGCGACCTGCCCGCGCAGTTGCGCGAGGCCGGCCATCCGAGCGTCGACCACGTGCTGATCTTCAACGATACCGACCATCATTTCCCGGCTGCAGCGGAAGTCATCCGGCCGCAGGGCGGCATTTGCACGATCGTCGAGAACGCGAAGCCGGTGCCGGTCGAATTGCTGAAGGCGAAGAGCGCGGCGTTTCACTGGGAATTCATGTTCACGCGTGCGATGTTCGAGACGCCGGACATGATCGAGCAGCACAAGATCCTCGGCGAAGTGGCGCGGCTCGTCGACGCCGGCACGCTGCGCACGACGCTCGGCGAACAGCTCGGCACGATCAACGCGGCGAACGTGCGGCGCGCGCATCAGATGCTCGAGGGCGGGCGCGCGATCGGCAAGCTGGTGCTCAGCGGTTTCTGAGCGCGGAGCGCGTAAGGTTGCGGCGCCGCGAATGCAAGCGGGGTAACACCCGATGCGTTTGCGGCGCATTGCACCGCGCTTGGCGGTAGACTGGCAGCGCATCATGCATCGAAAACCGCGCGGCACGCGCGTGCCGCCGCATTACAAGGAGGTCAGCATGAGCCAACGCAGCTTGTCAGTCGCCGCATCGTGGTCGGTCGTGTTCGCGGCGGCGTGCGTCAGCGCGAGCGTATTCGCGGCGCCACCGGTCAAGGGCAGCCTGAAGGGCGGCGGGACGGGACAGCTCGAATACACCGTCAAGGTCGACTCGAAGACCTTCGGCAATACGCAGGAGACCCGCAAGATCCGCTCGGGCGAGACGGACGATTTCAACTGGAAGTCGGTGCCGCCGAGCGGCGCGGTCGCGATGCCGGACGGCTGCCCGAACGCCGACAACCTGCCGCGCGACGCGAACGGCGCGATGGTGCGGCAGACCCAGGTGCGGCTCGCACCGTCGGTCGACGCCAAGGGTGTCGCCAACGTGCAGTTGAGCTTCCAGGCGGCCGCGCCGAAGGGCACGCGCGGCGTGACGGCCGGGGGCAAGTCGCTGCAGTGTCCGGACGTCGTGTCGGTAAGCCAGGTGAAGTGGGTGTCGATTCCGACCAACGGCGGGTCGAAATCCGTGTCGATGAGCGACGGCACCCGGGTGACGGTGTCGATCAAGCATTGAGCGGCACGCGCGGGCCGGCGTTTCGTTCGGTGCGCGCGCAACCGGTTCGATGGGCGGCACGAGCAGGGCGGCACGCGAGCAGCGCCTGTCGTGCCGCCGTTGCAACGCGTGCCGCTGCCTGCTTCGCGGTACGGTGCCACAGCCGTGCAACGGCGCTGCACGACGTCATGCGGATGTCACGTCATGCGCGCCCGCATTCCGTCCTCCCGATCATCACGTTCCGATGAAACGTCGCAGGCGCGTGCTGACCGCGCAGCGCGCGCCGCCGCGCGTCACCGCGTGCGCTCTTCGAGCCGCGAAGCGAGGAAACGGTGATCGGCCGAGAACAGCCGGCGATAGGTCATCAGCACCGCGCCCACGGTGCCGAGCGCGGACGCCGCGGCGATCAGGAACATGATCACGATCTGGTAACGCACGGCCTGCAGCGGCGACTGGCCGGCCAGCACCTGGCCCGTCATCATGCCCGGCAGGCTCACGACGCCGACCACCGCCATCTGGTTCAGCGTCGGCAGCATGCCGGCGCGCACGGCCTGCCGCGCGGCATCCTGCGCGGCCTCCCAGCGCGTCGCGCCGAGCGCGAGCGCGGTTTCGACACGATCGCGGCGCGCCGTGAGCTCTTCCATCATCCGCTCGACGCCGAGCGATACGCCGGTCAGCGTATTGCCGAGAATCATCCCGAGGATCGGGATCGCGTATTGCGGCGCGAACCACGGATGGATGCGGATCACGACGAACAGGCCGACCGCCGCGACGAACCAGCTGCTGAACCAGATCGACGCGATGCTGTCGATGCGCTGGCCGCGATACGTGCGCTTGCCGCGCCCCGCGCCGGCGAAACCGGCGATCAGCGTCATCAGCGCGGTGAGCGGCAGCACGACGTACCAGTGCGGATGGCCGAACACCCAGCCGAGCACGTAGCCGATCGCGAGCAACTGCACGACGGTGCGCACCGCCGCGAGCGCGAGCTTGCGGCCGAGGCCGAGCGACAGCGCCGCCGAGATCGCACCGTTGACGGCGACGAGCGCGGCGGCGATGCCGACGTCGACGAGGCTCAGGTCCTGCAGTGCCGGGCTCATTGCGCAGCCTCCGTCGGGTTGGCCGCGTGCAGGACGCCGGCCTGCATCACGAGCCGCATCGTGGCGATTCGCGCGGCCTGGGCCGGATCGTGCGAGATCCACATGTAGGCGCGCGCATCGGGCGCCGCGTCGAACCACGCACCGACGAGCGCTTCGATCGCGCGCGCCGATTCGGGATCAAGGGCGGAGGTCGGCTCGTCGAGCAGTAGGACGTCGGGATCGAGTTGCAGCACGCGCAGCAGCGCGGTGATCTGCGCTTCGCCGCCGGACAGGTCGCTCGCGCGCTTGTCGAGAAAACCGGCGCCGCGGCCGGCCTGCGCGGCGAGCGCTTCGGCGCGGGCGCGGTCGAACGCGACGTCGCGATAGATCGCGAGCGAATACGGGTAGCGCAACTGCGCTTCGACGGTGCCGTCCATCTGCGCGGGGCGCTGGCGGACATAGGCGATGCTGCGCCGATAGCGCGGAATCGCGCTGCGCCGGATCCGCCGGCCGCGCCACAGGATGTGACCGCCGTCGAGCGGATCGAGCAGCGCGAGCGCGCGCAGCAGCACGCTCTTGCCCGACCCGGATGGCCCGGTGATAGCAATTCGCGATCCCGCGGCGAGGCTGAAATCGGTCGGGGCGAGCAGCGTCTTGCCGCTGCTGGCGTCGCGCCGCGTGATGTGCTGCGCGTCGATGAGGCCGGTGGGGGAGGTCATGTCAAAAGTGAAAAAAAGCGTTAATGGCGCCGAAAGGCCGCCATGTCGTGCGCCATAATACCGATTGAAAAGCCGCAGTTGTCGTGCGCCGTTCGTCCACGCAAGCGGCCCGGCATGGCGCGGCAACGCTTCAGAACAACAACGGAACCGCCATGACGCTAACCCGAGCCATCGGCAAATCGGCTGCATGGATCGTCGGTATCGTCGCGGTGCTCATCGCGGCGGCCGGCATCTTTATCTTCACGTTCGACTGGAACCGCGCGAAACCGTGGGTCAACGAACAGGTGAGTACCGCGCTCGGCCGCCCGTTCGCGATCAACGGCGATCTCAAGGTCGGCTGGCGTCGTCCCGATGGCGAGACCGGCTGGCGTGCATGGGTGCCCTGGCCGAGCTTCTCCGCCACGCAACTCGAGATCGGCAATCCCGACTGGGCGCAGGCGCCCAAGTTCGTCACGCTCGATGCCGCGCACTTCGATCTCGCGCTCCTGCCGCTGCTGGCGCATGAAATCGTCATCCCGTCGATCGACGTCGTGAATCCTGCCGTCGATCTCGAACGGCGCGCGGACGGCAGCAATACGTGGACCTTCCAGTTCAAGCAATCGTCGCAGCCTTCGCGGTGGAAGGTGCGGCTCGACAGCTTCGGTTTCGCGAAGGGCACCGTCACGTATCGCGATGCGATCACGAAGGCCGACCTGACCGTCGCGATCGATACGCTCGGGCAGCCGATTCCGCTCGGCGACGTGCTGAAGGAGCAGGAGCAGACCTCGCGTGCGGCGTCGGCGCAGCGCGTCGGCAAGCATGGCGCCGCGCAACTGGGCGCGAAGGCCGATGCGCAAGCCGCGTCGGGCGAGTCGGGGGCGAGTGCGGTCGCGGCCTCGGGTGCGTCGGCTGCGAGCGGCGTTGCTTCGGCTGCGTCAGGTTCGTCCGGTTCATCCGCTTCGTCCGCGCCTTCCGCGTCGGCGGCCGCTGCCGCGTCCGGCGCGAGCGGCGCCGCGGCGCCCGCGAAGCCGTCCGGCCCCACCTACGCGTTCGGGCTGAAGGTCGACGGCCGCTACAAGAACGTGCCGATCAGCGGCACCGGCAAGGTCGGCGGCGTGCTCGCGATCCAGGATACGTCGCAGCCGTTCCCGCTGCAGGCCGACGTGAAGGCGGGCGATACGCGGCTCGCGATTGTCGGCACGCTGACCGATCCGAGGCATCTCGCGGCGCTCGACCTGCGGCTGTGGCTGCAGGGCACGTCGATGTCGCACCTTTACCAGCTCACCGGCATCACGCTGCCCGATACGCCGCCTTACGCGACCGAAGGGCGCTTGATCGGCAACTTCAAGCCGAATGCGAGCACCTTCCGCTACGAGAACTTCAACGGTCGCGTCGGCGGCAGCGATCTCGGCGGCACGCTCACCTGGGCGCAGCGCGAGCCGCGGCCGAAGCTGTCGGGCGAACTCGTGTCGAACCTGCTGCAGTTCTCCGATCTCGCGCCGGTGATCGGCGCCGACTCGGCCGCGAGCAAGAAGAAGCGCGGCGACACGACGCGCCAGCCGCCCGACCGCGTGCTGCCGGTCGCGGCGTTCCGCACCGAACGGTGGAGCGCGATCGATGCAGACGTGAAGTTCACCGGCCGCAAGCTGATCAAGAGCGCGGACCTGCCGATCACCAACCTGTACACGCACATTCTGATGCAGGACGGCGTGCTGACGCTGGAGCCGCTGCAGTTCGGCGTCGCGGGCGGCACGCTCGCGACGAATGCGCATCTCGACGGCAGCCGCACGCCGCTCAAGGGCCGCTTCACGCTGGCCGCGCGGCATCTGAAGCTCAAGCAGCTGTTCCCGACGCAGAAGGTGATGCAGTCGGCGTTCGGCGAAATCAACGGCGACGCGTCGCTGTCGGCAACGGGCAATTCGCCGGCCGCGCTCGCGGCGACGTCGACCGGCGAAGTGAAGGCGCTCATCACCAACGGTCGCATCAGCCGCCTGCTGATGGAGGCCGCGGGGTTGAACGTCGCGAACGTCGTCTACGAGAAACTGTTCGGCAACCGCGACGTCAACATCAATTGCGCGGCGATCGATTTCGTCGCGACCGACGGCATGCTCGACCCGAAGGTCTTCGCGCTCGATACCGACGACGCGCTCATCAACGTCGACGGCCCGATCAACCTGCGCGACGAATCGCTCGACCTGAAGATCCATCCGCACACGAAGGGCTTCCGGATCTTCTCGCTGCGCTCGCCGTTGTATGCGAAGGGCACGTTCAAGAACCCGAAGGTCGGCGTCGATGCGGGCGCGCTCGCGCTGCGCGCCGGCGCGATGGTCGGGCTCGGGCTGATCAACCCGTTCGCGGCGCTGATCCCGCTGATCGCGCCGAGCAACAACCGCGACGTGCCGTGCTCGGAACTGTTCGGGCAGATGAAGGCGCAGGCGGCGCAGAAAGCGGCCAAGAAGGCCGGCAAGTGATGCGCGCAGCCGTCGGAGCGGCTTGTGCCGCGGTGCGGCGGCTCGGCATCGTTGCCGCGACCGGCTGAGCGCTGGCCGTGCGGCGCCGCCGAGGTGCTCAGCGGCGCGCGCGCGCCCAGACGATCACCGGTTCGACCTCCCGGCCGCCGATCCGCACTGGCCCGGCGGTGCCGAGTTGCAGCCGGTCGCCGTCCAGGCTGACGACACGCTGCTGGACGTTGCCGATCCAGTTCGGATACAGGCTGACGTCCATTTCATGAGTCAACGTGCCGTCGTCGTCGACATTAAAGGGGCCTGAATACGCGATGTAGCCGCGGGCCGCGGCCGCACGCTCCTCGACGCTGCCGCCCTGCAGGTCGCCGTCGGCGTACGGCGGGCGGCCGGCCGCCATCAACTGCGCGGACATGTAGCCGTCGGGCGTGTAGAGGATCCAGCCGCGCGCGTCGCGGCCGAGCGGATAGGTGACGGTCCCGCCGTCGCGCGGGCGGATTTCGTAGGACACGAGGCGCCACGCGCCGACGAGTTGTTCACGAAGCTGGCTGGCGAGCATGCGGGATTCCGGTAGGACGGCGGTGGGGCGCGTGCCGTCGTGTTGACGGGCCGGCGGGCGCCGCGGCTGAGGGCCGGGAATACGCCGCCGGGGCGGTGCGGTCGGCAGTTTCTCCGACACCTGCTAAAATACACGGTTTTCCGTCGATTTCTCTCTTACGGGACCTGCCGTGCTTTCTACTGCCAACATCACGATGCAATTCGGGCCGAAGCCCTTGTTCGAGAATATCTCGGTCAAATTCGGCGAGGGCAACCGCTACGGTCTGATCGGCGCGAACGGCTGTGGCAAGTCGACCTTCATGAAGATCCTCGGCGGCGACCTCGAGCCGAGCGCCGGCAACGTCGCGCTGGAGCCGAACGTCCGCCTGGGCAAGCTGCGCCAGGACCAGTTCGCGTACGAAGACGTGCGCGTGCTCGACGTCGTGATGATGGGCCACACCGAGATGTGGGCCGCGATGACCGAGCGTGACGCGATCTACGCGAACCCGGACGCCACCGACGACGACTACATGCACGCGGCCGAACTCGAAGGCAAGTTCGCCGAATACGGCGGCTACGACGCCGAGGCGCGCGCGGGCGCGCTGCTGCTCGGCATCGGCATCGAGGAGAAGTTCCACAACGGCACGATGGCCGACGTCGCGCCGGGCTGGAAGCTGCGCGTGCTGCTCGCGCAGGCGCTGTTCTCGAAGCCGGACGTGCTGTTGCTCGACGAACCGACCAACAACCTCGACATCAACTCGATCCGTTGGCTCGAGCAGACGCTCAACGAGTACAACTCGACGATGATCATCATCTCGCACGATCGTCACTTCCTGAACTCGGTGTGCACGCACATGGCCGACATGGACTTCGGCACGTTGAAGGTCTGGCCGGGCAACTACGACGACTACATGCTCGCGTCGGCACAGGCGCGCGAGCGTCAGGCCGCGGCGAATACGCGTGCGAAGGAGCGCGTGGCCGAGCTGCAGGACTTCGTGCGCCGCTTCTCGGCGAACAAGTCGAAGGCGCGCCAGGCCACCAGCCGCGCGAAGCAGATCGACAAGATCAAGATCGAGGAATTCAAGCCGTCGTCGCGCCAGAACCCGTTCATCCGCTTCGAGTTCGAGAAGAAGCTGCACAACGTCGCGGTGGTCGCCGAAGAGATCACCAAGAAGTACGAGCGCACGATCTTCCAGAACTTCAACCTGTCGGTCCAGCCGGGCGAGCGCATCGCGATCATCGGCGAGAACGGCGCGGGCAAGACGACGCTGCTGCGCTCGCTGCTCGGCGCGCTGCCGCTCGATCACGGCACGGTGAAGTGGTCGGAGAACGCGAACGTCGGCTACATGCCGCAGGACACGTACGAGGAGTTCCCGAACGACATCACGCTGATGGACTGGATCGACCAGTACCGCAAGGACGGCGACGACGAAACGATGGTGCGCGGCACGCTGGGCCGCCTGCTGTTCTCGTCGGACGACATCAAGAAATCGGTGAAGGTGCTGTCGGGCGGCGAGAAGGGCCGCATGATCTGGGGCAAGCTGATGCTCGGCCGCCACAACGTGCTGCTGATGGACGAGCCGACCAACCACATGGATATGGAGTCGATCGAGTCGCTGCAGATCGCGCTCGAGCAGTTCGAAGGCACGCTGATTTTCGTGTCGCACGACCGCGAGTTCGTGAGCGGGCTGGCGAACCGGATCATCGAAGTGAAGACGGACGGGACGCTGTTCGACTTCGGCGGGAATTATGAGGAGTTCCTGACGAGTCAGGGGCAGGAGTAAGTGTCCTGAGGTTTTCTCCGGTCGTGGGTCCAGCTTAGGCATCATCGCGCGGAGCGAACCGCCAGAAGCGCTAAAGGCCCGCATTGACAGCAATGTCGATGCGGGCTTTTTCATTTCCACCGCGGCAAACTCCACCGATGCTGGACATCCCAGTTTCCCCTGCTCAATCGACTTCAGGTAAATTACCCACCGAACACCGCCCATCATTCCCCATTTCGCCCCGGAGCCGCCTTCGATGCAGGATCATCCTCTCCCGCTCGACCTGTCCGGCCTTGCGCCCAGCCTGTACGCGCAGGGCACCGAGGAGGGCATCCTGTCGCGCCTGATGGAGCGGATCGCGCCGACCAACCGCTTCTGCGTCGATATCGGCGCGAGCGACGGCCTGCGCAACAGCAATACCGCGCGGCTGCTACGCGAACAGGATTGGGCCGGCGTACTGGTGGAAGGCAGCGCATACCGGTTCGGCAAGCTCGCCGCGCACTACGCGGGCGTGGAACGTGTCCGCCTGCACCACGATCGCGTCCAGCCCGACACGGTCGACCCACTGCTCGTCGACGCGAACGTACCGACCGACTTCGACCTGCTGTCGATCGACATCGACGGTAACGATTACTGGGTATGGCGCGGCCTGCAGGCGTTCCAGCCGCGCATCGTCGTGATCGAATACAACCCGTACTACACGCCGCCCGAGCGCTGGGTCATGTGCTTCAATCCGGACCACGAATGGGACGGCTCGACTTATTACGGCGCGAGCCTCGAATCGCTCGTGCATCTCGGCAGGCAGAAGGGCTATGAGCTCGTTTGCTGCGACGACATGGGCAACAACGCGTTCTTCGTGCGACGCGACCTGTACCCGCTGCTCGGCATCGCGAACAACGATCCGTCGGTGTTGTTCCGACCGGCGATGTACAAGCTGCGCTACGTCGGACACAACACGTTCCTGACCGGTCATCCGTATCGGCACGGGCCGGCCGAGCACATCTGAATGGATTCGCTCGCCGTCACTTTCGACGAGATTCGCGATGCCTATGGGCTCGCTCGTAGCGGGCCACCGACGCAGGTCAGCGAACGCGTGTGGCGTCTGCCGACCGACGGCGGCGCAGGCGTGGCAGTCAAGCTCTATGCGCTTGAGCACCATCCGCGCGCAGTCAAGGAAACCGCCGTCCTCGCGCATCTGGAAACGCACGGCGATACTCGCTTCCATGTGCAGACGCTGAAGCGCACGCGATCCGATGCATCGCTGTGGTCAGGACAAAATTCTCACGCGATGCTGACGCGCTGGGAAGCCGGGCAATTCAAAACCTACGATACGTTCTCGCCAACCGAATGGGACGCGCTCGGCGCGAGTCTGGCCGCGTTGCACCTGAGCCTTGAACGATTGCCTCTGCCGTCGCCCGATACGATCCGCGCGCGGCTCACCTCGATCGATGCGGACGCGGTACGCCGCAGCCTGCTGGATGCACTTGATCGAGCCGATGCGAACGTCACCGGTGCCGCGAATCTGCGCCGCTACGTCGATCTCGCGCTGCGTATGCTCGACCGCTACTATCCGGGCAGCATCGATGCGTTTCCCGCCGACGATCCGCAGCACCCGATCCACAACGACTACAACCAGTTCAACTATCTGTTCACGGGCGCGCTGCCGCCGCTGATCCTCGACTGGGAAGCGTCGATCGGCGCACCGCGCGAATACGAGCTGGTGCGCTGCCTGAATCATTTGCCGCTGGAAGCACCGCACCTCGCGCAAGCGTTCGTGCATGCGTACCAGCGGGTACGGCCCGTGAATCCGGCGTACATCGCGTGGGCAGTCGATGCCGCCTGCTTGCAGCACGCGCTCAAGCTCTGGATCGTGCAGGGCTGGCTCGACGATCCATCGCGCTTCGCATCGCATCTGAACGGTGCGGTGACGATGGCGTCCGCGATGGTGAACGCGCGTGACCGTCTAATAGATTTCTTTTCCCGCTGCGTGGAAACAGGAAGCTGATGTGAGTGCGAATCCGAACGAGATCCCGAATCCGCCGCCGCCCGGCGAGCGGCAGCACGTGTTTCCGCCGCCGCTGGATCGCGATTACCGCGTCGAGGACGGGCGCATCCAGACGCGCTCGCTGGAAGCGCATATCGTCGATCACTGCAATCTGACCTGCGCGGAATGCTGCTCGCTGTCGCCGCTGTTGCCCGAGTGGCATGCGAGCCCCGAATCGATCGAAGCCGATCTGCGCAAGGCCGCGAAAGTGTTGCGCCCGCGCATGTTCAAGCTGGTCGGTGGCGAACCGTTGCTGCATCCGGCGCTCGTTGAAATGATCGAGCGCGTACGCGCGACCGGCATCGCACCCGTGATCTCGGTCACGACGAACGGCCTGAAACTCGGCGAGATGCCCGACGCGTTCTGGCAAGCGGTGGATGCGCTGACGATCTCGCGCTATCCGAAGCCGGCGCTTTCCGCCGACCTGGTCGCGCATGTCGAGCGCCAGGCGGCGCGCTTCGACGTGCGTCTGAACTGGAAGGTACAGGACGTGTTCACGACGATGAACCGCGCCCAACCTGGCACGGATCGCGACGAAGCCCAGCGCCTGTATCACGATTGCTGGATTCGCGAGCGCTGCCATATGATTCGCGACGGCATGTTCTACACGTGCACGCGTCCCGCGCATTTCCATACGCTGTACAAGGGCGACAAGGATTTTCAGGCCGACGGCCTGCCGCTGCGCGACGACGCGGGCATGCTCGACGCGATGCTCGCCTATCTGCAACGCGAGACGCCGCTCGAAGCGTGCCTGCATTGCCAGGGCGGCAGCGCGCCGGTGGCGCCGCATCGCATCCTCAAACGCATTGAAGTGGACACCTTGAAGGCTCGTTATCCATGATCGTCGGTACGCGCGACCCGTTCGGTTTCGATCGTCTGCACTACCATCCGCGCAGCGGCGTGTCGGCGTCCGGTATCCGCGCCGTATTGCGGGCGTCGGAGCACCCGGCCGGCGCGCCGGACACGGCCGCCATCGCGGGCTACCTGAGCGGCGAGCGTCTGGTCGGCCGCACCGTGCTGCGCGACGTGCTCGCGGTGCCGCCCGGCCACGCACTGAGCCGGTCGCCGCAAGGGCTGACGGTGCAGCCGGCGCCCGAGCGGCCGCGGCAAGCCGATCTCGACGCCGTGCTGCGCGCGTCGCTGCAACGTGCGCTCGACAGCGGCAAGCGCGTCGCGCTGGCGCTGAGCGGCGGGCTCGATTCGGCGCTGCTGCTTGCGTTGTTGCGTGAGCTCGGCGCACTGCGGCACGTGACGGCCTACATCCTCGCGACCGACATGCCCGATTACTGCGAACTCGACGCGGCGCTCGAACTCGCCACGCAGATGCAGGCGAACGTGAGGATCGTGCGCGCGAACGAGGCCGATTTCATCACGGCGCTGCCGAGAACGACGTACGCGGTCGAGGAACCGATGTTCAACCTGCATCCGGTCGCGAAGCTGCTGCTGGCCGACGCGATGGCGGCGGACGGCGTCGAAGTGGCGATTACCGGCGACGGCGCGGATCAGGTATTGCGCCGCGACGTATCGGCCAACTATCTGCCGCTGTGCCACGCGTTGTTCGACGAGGCATCGGTCGAGCTGCATCCGCCGTTCGTGGATGCGGCCGTCGTCGCGCATCTGACCAGCCTCGCGCCCGACCCGAACAAGCAGTGCCTGCGCGAGCTCGGTGCGCGCCTGAATCTGCCGGAGCGTCTCGTGCACGGCCCCAAGCGCGGCCGGCTCGCGCCGGCGATGGATCTCGCGACGCTGCTCGATCGCGACCGCACGCATGCACTGGCCGACGCGCTCGGCCTCGCTGCGCCGGCGCTGCAGGCGGATACCGAACGCGTGCTGTGGACGACGCTGACACTGCTCCTCGACCATCTCGATGGCCTTCATTCCGACGCCGCGCATCGCCCAACCTGAGCCGCTCATGAAACGCATCCTGTTCTGCGTGGTGCCCGAGAAGGGCCACGTCAATCCGTGCATCGGCCCGGCCCAGCATCTGCGCGCAGCCGGCTGCGACGTCGCGTTCTATGCGCCGGCCGACATCAGCGAACAGCTCGACGGCGCCGGCGACTTCGCGTTCGTCGGGCCGCGCGAGACGCCCGAGCGCCACGACCTGTCGCGCGGCGCGAGTTTCGCCGCGAACATTCGCGACGCCGACTGGCTGCGGCACTGGATCCGCACGTTGCTGATCGACCTCGCGCCCGCGCAGGTGGACGGCATCCGAACAGTGCTGCGCGACTGGCGGCCTGACGTGGTCGTGATCGACCCGCTGCTCTATGCGGCGGCGATCGCGGCCGAGCTGGAAGGGCTGCCGTGGGTCTCGATGTCCAATTCGCTGAATCCGGTGCTGCCGGACGATCTCGATTCGGAACTGCTGCGCACGGTGCGCTGGCTCGAACCGGAACGCACGCGGCTGTTCGCGCGCTACGGCCTCGACGCGCGCTTTCGCGGTTGCGACGTGCTGTCGCCGCACCTGACGCTCGCGTTCACGACCGACGCGCTGGTGGGCGCGCCGCCGCCCGGCGTCGAACTGGTCGGCCCGGCGATGCCGTCGGGCCCGCGCGGCGACGAGACGGCGTTCCCGTGGGAGCGCGTCGATGCGGATCGCCCGCTCGTCTACATGTCGCTCGGCAGCCAGCTTTACTACCACCCGGAGGTGTTCGCGAAGGTGATCGACGCGACGCGCGCGACCCCGGCGCAACTGGTGCTGTCGGTGGGCGAACTGGTCGATTCGGATCTGTTGCCGGCCGGCGACGAACGCGTGATCGCGGTGCGTTACGCGCCGCAACTGACGCTGCTGCGGCGCACGCACGCGTTCGTCAGCCACGGCGGCG